>NZ_AP023066.1 GCF_016593235.1 Nitratiruptor sp. YY09-18 | reverse complement strand
GCTTATCAAAGAGTTTGACTTTGTTAAGGGTATCTACGGTTCCCTGCACACTCTCTAATGTTGGAATAAATGGGATGATGACAAGATTGCTTCTTTGGATGGCAAGATCGAGCTTTATATCATCAAATCCCCCAAAATCAAATATTGCGTTATCTACTTCAGGAACTACTTTCGCATCGATATCAATTTTTTCTACATGCTGGGGGAGTCTTTGAGCAAGACTTCCATAAGGATCAATCTCTACTCCCTTGTAGCCAAAAGAGGTGATAAGTTGATGAGCTATGAGGCTCTTTCCGACTCCTCCTTTGAAGTTACAAATAGTGATATTTGCCATCACAGTATCCTTATGTTATCAACTGTTATTTACTGTATATTTTAGTTTACAACAGTTTAAAACTAACTAAATTACCCTTGGATATTGATAGAGAAGATTGGTAAGAGCATTGCTGTAATAATAAAACCAATAATACCTCCGACTATGAGCATGAGCGCTGGTTCTAGCAAGGATAAGAAGATAGCGATTTTGTCTCTATTCTCTTCAAGATAGAGCTCAGAGAGGTTCTTGAGAATTACTGGTACCTGGCTTGTTTCTTCACCAAGAGCAATCGCTTGGATAAAAGATCTGTCTATAATATTGTCATGTTTAATTAACGCATTGGAAAATTTCGAGCCTTCTACCACTTTTTGGGCTGCTTCATCGAAAATCTTTTGGATAACAGAGTTTTTCAGTATCTTCGATGAGAGACTGATTGCTTGCACAAAGGGTATACCAGATTGCAAAAGGACAGAGGCCATATAGGAAAATCTTGCAAGTTCTGATACCTGAATAATTTTCCCAAGAATTGGGAGCTTGAGCATCAATAGATCCACCATATATTTAAAGCGGTTATTGTAGCGCAGCAGCAAAGAAAAAAGGATCGTTATAACGAGCAATCCAATGCCAAGTTCCATCCAGTAGGATTTGAAAAAGTTGCCAAGATCTACAACAAATTGCGTAATTGGAGGAAGCTCTTGCTTCATCTGCACAAAAATAGAGGTGATCTTTGGTACCACATAGCTGATCATAAATCCAACCATGAAAATGGAAACGATGATGATAAAGAGAGGATAGGCAAAGGCGCTTTGGATCTGCTTGTTGATGCGATCTTGCTCTTTTAAAAATGTTGCAAGTTCATTGAGTACCTCTTCAAGCGTCCCACTCTCCTCTGCAACTTTTATAGACTGTTTATAGAAGTTTGGCAAATCGATGATAGACTGGGCTTCTAAAGCCTGATAAAAACTCTTTCCTTCATCAAGATAGGTGATGATTGAGGAGAGAAAATTGTAGATCTTTTTGTTACTAGCATACTGATTTTGTGCCAGACGTAAGGCATTTGCTATAGGAATGCCGGCTTTAAGGTAGATAGATAGATCGCGGCTTAAGGTTGCTAGTTCGAGGTTGGATAGAGAGCTTTTTCTTTTAAAAGAGAAATTGCCAAAAATAGATGGTGAAGCCTCTTTGATGGATGTAAAGAGAATATTGCGTGATTGAAGTCTCGCTTTTGCATCTGTTAGATCTGCAGCCTCTATAACCCCTTTGACCTGCTTGCCGCTTTTTTTATCAATACCTTTGTACTTAAATATCATTCTCTACCTTAAAAGTTGTATTGACTAGAGTCTGTAGGGATCCACTCACTTGGATCAAACTCTTTTTGTGCTTGAGTGATAGAATCCACTACTTTCACTGGCTTCATATAGGCATAAAAGATATAAAATTTATCTCTATACTCTACAATATAGCTCGAGTTACTTCCATTTGGAAAGAGCTCATAGGAAAAGCACACCTCTTGAGGATTGCCATTTTTATCAAAAAGTGGAGTAAATTTTATGGGAGATAAAATTCCATGAATATCAAAATCGTACACTTGCATCTCTTTATCAAAGAGTCCCTCTATCTTGTCTCTTTTTTTTCCATCTATAAAGAGATAGCACTCTTGGCACTTGTTGATACAAGTAATTTTTGCACTTTCATTGAAATCATACCCATCAAGAAGAGTCTTGATATCTTGCAGACCAAGAGATTTTACTAGATGCTCTTTGGTGTGGAGCTTTTGGATAAAGACACCATAGAGAATAGAGATTATGAGGATAACGATGAGAAGCTCAAAAAGTGTAAAACTACTTTTTGAGACAGTCTTCATAACTTATATCTCTGTTCTCATCTTTTCCACCCTCTTTGCCATCTGCTCCAAGAGATATGAGATTAAACCCATCATCTGTTTTGATGTAGATAAAAGGGTGTCCCCATGGATCTTTTGGTAGCTGACCATTAGAGAAGTAGCCTTTGGAAGAATAGTTTGGATACTTTTCTGGATCGGGGTTTTTTACAAGTGCTTGAAGACCCTCTTGGGTATCTGGATAGTTACCATTATCGAGCTTGAACATCTTTAGAGCCTGAGCAACACTTTGCATCTGCACACACACTAACTTCTGCTTTGCTTCCTCACTCTTTCCGATTAGGTTTGGAAGAACGAGTGAAGCTAAGAGACCAAGAATGATGATGACAATCATGAGTTCCATCAAAGAGAACGCTTTTTTCATAGTAAATATCCTTACACTATATTATTTATATGTTATCAACTACCTGGTCCAGTAGGCAATATATTGACTTTTTCATATGAGGAGAGAGAAATATTATCAGGATTATTTAAATCTATATTCATCAATAAAATCTCATTTGCAGAAGTATTTTCTAAATTTTGAAGAATATCAGCATTGATGTAGGTTATTTTTTTTGTTTTTGTATCAACTATTTTTAATTTTGGACTTCTATTCACTAATACCATAGGAACTTCTAAAACATATCTAACTCCATTAATTTTACCTTCAATTCTTTTCTTTTTGGAATGTAAAATCTCTTTATTTGTATAATTTTTTGCTATTAATTCTATTACATATCTATTCTGAGCAGAAGTAGTTACAATACGTATTTTTTTATTCTTATTTTTCTTGGAATGAGAAGGTTGTTGCGAAGATAAAGAGTTATGGATTATCTCTTTTATCTGCTGACCTTTAGATTTAATTGCAATTTCATTTTTTTCTTTCAAAGAATTTTTTTTCACTGTAGAATAAATATTTTTTTCAGTAGAAGGGTTAAAACCTACTAATATAACAATAATTACTATTGAAACAACAGCTATACCAATCAATAATAAATTTTTATTCATGTTTTTCTCTTTTTAGTATAATTTTGCAAAATTATAACTCAAAAGCATAAATGTGAGAAAATCCATCGTTTTACTCATCACTCTTGCTCTTATTGTTGCTATCTCCTCTCTTATCTACATAGGGCTTGAGCTTGTAGACAAAAGCGCACAAGTGGTGGAAAAAAAGCACAACTTTCTTCAAACCGTCTCGATGGTCCATGATATTAAAAAGATCATTGAAAAAAATAAAAAAGATATCAACAGTACAGAGGGACTCGATCTACTCTTTTCGATGCCGATCGACTTAAAAACTGACAACTTACATGTACATGTAGAGTTCTCCTCTGCAGCAACCGGAATCAACCCCAATAACTTTATAAAAACTGTCAATAAAAAAGAGCGACTCAATCCCAATTATATACTTTTATTCGATAGAATTTTGCAAAATGCAAATGTGCTCAATAAAGAGCTCTTTTTGGCGATGATTGAGGATACTCTTGATAAAGATTTGCAAGAGCGTTTTCCTGGAAGCGAAATAGCACTCTATGATAAAAGGTTTGCTCAAGGGAGCATCGAAAATTTCGCAAAATTTCAAAAAATAGTAGATCACTATATCGGATTGACAGAGGATGGAAATATCAATACAATCCCCTGGAAAAAGATCCTAGGATTTTATAGCAAAAAGATAGATTTTAATTATATAAGTCCGATACTTTTACACTATATGCTTCCTTTCCTCGATAAGGAGGCATTACAAAAACTAACAACTGACAAAGAAGAGGTATTTACAGATATGAAAGAGCTACGTCTTGCAAAAGAGTATAAAGATGAATTGAAAAAGTATGATGTTGCTTTTTATGTACCTGTGATCAATGTCAATCTTACAATCAAAGAGGGTAACAGTAAAAGTTATGCCCATTTTGTTTATGATTTAGCAACAGCAAAGGTAGAAGATATTGCAATCAGATAACATCTTTTTCCTTGACAAAGATACACAAGGGCTCTCTATCACTAATAAGGCTGTTTTAATCCTCTCTCCAGCATTTTATTGGTTTCACAAAGAGAAGCTCAATATTCCTCTTTTGCAAGCAAGAAAGATAGCTCCTTCAATCTTTGAAGGGATGATTCCTCCAGGAGAATATAGCTACTGGGTACAAAAAGTAGGAGATGAGTATTGGTTCTTTGCTTACAATGATCAAACAATTCTTGATAAACTCTCCTCCCTTAATATTAAACCATCCCAAATATCGAAGGTTTACCCAGCACAGATGGCTTTTTATGCGCTTGAGGAACCCTTGCAAATAAAAGATAGAGTAGTTATGCAAGAAGATGGAACTGTCATTGTCTTGCCAAAAGCATTTTTCCAAGGAGAAGCTACTTCTTTGGATGCAATTTCACTCAAACTTCCAAAAAAATCTCTGCCTCTCAAAACATACGGAAGTTCATGGCTCTCTGAAGATCTTATTTATAAAGCTGCTATCATACTCTTTTTATTGATTGTAGCCTATGCTGTGCAAGTATTTATATTTAAACAAGATGTAGCAAAGCTCTATGCTCTTAAAAACAAAATAGTAACAACCTATCATCTCCCTCCTACATCTTTTCAAATAAAAAACATTCTCTCTTCTTTAGAAAAGATCCAAAAAGAGCAGCTAAGCATTAGAAAAGATATAGACTATATTTTACGCACACCCCTCAAGCAAAATGAATATTTCACCAAACTCGATCTTACAAAAAACATCCTCTTTGAAATTATACTAGCTGATACTAAAAGAGCACAAGAACTCAAAGGATATTTCACAAAAGGACTCAAGGTAGAGGATATGCAGCTTGATGGCAAAAAATTTATTGTAAAGTGCAGTCTATGAATAGAGTAAATCCATCCTATGTATTGCTCTTTTTGCTTGTGATTTTTGGGATTGTTTTGCTGCAAAATTTCAAACTCAAAAAAGAGCTCTTGACTCAGAGTCAAAAGATAGAAGATATGAAAAAAATAGCTGTAAAGATGGATGCTCTCAAAAACTATTGGGGCGATAAGAGAAAGCAAAAGAGCAGAATTGTAGCTTTTCTCAAAGAGCCATTTGTAGCAAAGTTTTTAAAAGATAGTCACAAAAGTGCAAACCGCTATAAGATTTTTTTGGAAAATGTAGATGCAAAGAGTGCCGATCTGATCTTCAATAAAATTCTCAACGAATTTATCAAAGTAAACAGTATGCAAATAGAAAGAAAAAATCAAAAAAGTATAGATATACATCTGGAGTTTAAACTTTGAAAAAATTGCTTAGATGGATTATATATTTGCTACTTTTTGTACTCTTTTTTATTCTTTTTATGCCTAAAACAAGGCTCTATTATGGACTCGAAAAGGCACTTTACTCTTCACAAATTATCCTATCTGATGAGAAAATCCATGAAACTTCCATCTCTTTGCATATAGATGATGGCAAGCTCTTTTTTAAAGATATAGAGGTAGGAGAGTTTAAACACATTGCGATCTATCCAGATATCTTCGTAAATCTCCTAAAAATCAACCATTTTCAAAAAAACAAAGAGATATCTCTTCTCCCGGATATTGTACTCGATAATATCACCTTTTTTTATACTCCTTTTTATCCAATAAAGGCATGGATCAAGGGAGAAAGCTCTTTGGGTCATATTAGGGGATATATAGACCTACGCCAAAGAAGAGTACAGATAGATCTTTTTGCTTCCAAATTGCCTGGGCAACTTCAAAGCTTGATGAAAAAAATCAAAGAGGATCAATACCGGTATGAATATAACTATTAATCAATCTTTTTTTAAATGGATTTTGCATATTGTAGTTATCGCACTCATTGCAAAAATAGCATCGCTTGTACTCTTTTTTATCCTGCCACATTTTGGAATAAATCATGAGCCAAAGTACACTATAAATCTCTATAGAAACTACCATGTAGCAAAAGCGTTTGGCATAGTTCCAGTAGAAGTTCGCAAGCAAGTCCAAAAAAAACCTGCATATAAACTCACCAACATAAAACTCAAAGCTCTCTATGCAGAAAATGGCAAAGGAGTCATAGCAATAGAAGAAAAGGGCAAACTCATCTTCCTCGCTACCGGAGAAAGCTTCAATGGCTACAAACTTATCAATGTCTATCCCGATAGAGCAGTTTTTGAAAAAGATGGGAAGCATTATGAGTTAAAACTTGAAGAGAAAAATCTTCAGGGAAAGTATAGTCCATCACTGCAAGAGCAGATGCTCTATAATCCTGATGAAGTAAAATTTGCTGTGCTCAAAAGAGATATCGATAGGTATAAAAAGCATCTCAATGAAATATGGAAAAATATCTCCATTCAAGAACAAATTGACCCACAAACAAAAAGACTCAAAGGCTTTAAAGTAGTAGATGTGAAAAAGGATTCAATTTTTGCAAAAATAGGGCTTAAAAAGGGGGATATCATTATTGGAGCAAATAATAAAACATTTACCTCCTACTCCGATGTTTTAAGACTCTACAACAATATTGACAAATACAACTCCATCAAGATAACTATCTTAAGAAATAAGCAAAAAAAGGATTTGGAATATGAGATATATTAAGATTATACTAGTTGCAGCACTTCTTTTTTCCTCCCTTGCAGCAAAAGAGAAAAAGACCGTTTATGTGACTACAAAAGAGATTGTCAATATCAAATTCAATAACCTCAAAATAGAAGATTTTATAAAAATGGTTTCTAAGATTATCCATAAAAATATCCTCCTTACCACACCTATTCCAGGTAATATCAATTTTGTCTCCTCTGCTCCTGTCTATAAAGATGAGCTCTTTAATATTTTGATAGATGTACTTGATGCCAAAGGGTTTACTCTTGTAGAAGATGGTAGCTATCTCAAAGTTGTACGAAGCTCTATAGCAGTCAAAAAAGGGCTCGATTTTGTCTCAAAGACCCCCGGAGTTATGCATACAACCATTATCAAAATAAGAAATGCCAACGTAGATATAGTAGCTGCAAAGATTCGCCAATTTCTCTCTTTGGGAGGAAAGATTATTACTCTCAAAGAGGCAAACTCCATGGTTATAGCTGACTATCCTAAAAACCTAGAAATAATCAAAAAGATTGCAAGATTTATCGACCAAGATCCATCCAATAAGATGGAGATTAAATTTATTGAACTCAAAAACGCAAAAGCGAGCCGCATTGTTAACCAAGTCTCTAAAATGGCAAAAGCAACCATTAATCAAAAAATTCCTATCAACAAAATAGAGATTCTCAGTGATGATGCGACAAACTCCATCATTCTTATCGCCTCACGAGAAAATATCTTCAAGCTTTTACCATACATCAAAAAGCTCGATGCCAAAGATCTTGGCGCAGAGCAGCAAATTGCTGTAATACCTCTCAAAAACGCTGAAGCAAAAGATATGGTAAAAACCCTCAATGAGCTTCTTGCAAAGAAAAAATATCCAAAAGAGACAGAAAAACCTACAATCAGTGTGGACGAAGAGATGAACTCTCTTATTGTCTCAGCTAAGGGTGAAGATATAGCGATGATCAAGAAAATGGTCAAAGTTCTTGATCGCGAACGTCCACAAGTATATATCATGGCAAAAATTATAGAGATTAGCGAAAACAAAACCAAACAGCTTGGAATCAAATATGGCCTTGAAGGGGGAAAAGTTACCTCCAATGCTCTCTATACTGCAGCTATGAATCTTGGAGGAAGCTCTATCGTTGGAAATGCACTTACCTCAATGTTTGAGATGCCATCAAATATTACTGAGGGTATAGCTTTGGGTGCATTTGTCGATTTCCTTAGCTCTGAAGGGGCTGCTGAAATTTTAAGTCAACCATCGATTCTTTGTATCAACAATAAAGAGTCATCTATCTATGTTGGCAAAACAGAATCAGTTCTCACAAGCTCTGTCCAAGGCAACTCTACTACTGATCTTGCACGCAATACCTATAAACGCCAAGATATCGGTCTTACACTCAAAATAAAACCTCGCATATCTTCTGAAGAGAAAGTCACTATTAAAGCTTCCTTGATTCAAGAAGATACTGCAGGTGGACAACCAGGACTCCCTATCACTACAAAAAGGCAGCTTGAGACCACAGCTATTGTCAATGATGGTGAAAGTGTGATTCTTGGGGGCCTTACAAAAGCAAAATATGATGACAAAGAGACAAAAGTTCCTCTTTTGGGAGATATTCCAATAGCTGGTAATCTCTTTAAAAATCGAGAAAAGATTCGCGATAAAGTCAACCTTGTAGTAATTCTTACGCCATTTATTGTAAAGAATAGCCACGATATGCAAAACCTCAAAAAGCGCCTTTATAAACTCAATAGTCTTGAAGAGCGCTACTATGAAATTCTTACTAAAAAACTCAAAGTGAAAAAACAAGAGGTAAAAAACAGTGATCCATTTAGAACAACTCCATAATATCAATTTAGAGCCAGCATTTCCGGAAGACATTGACCTTAAACTTGCTATAAAAAACTATGTACTCTTTACAAAAATAGATGAAAGGGTACATATTGCTCTATCTAAAAAACATTTAGCAAGGGCATTTGACTACCTTGCAAAATTCGATTTTGACTACCCTGTGGTTCTTTTGGATGAAGACTCCTTTGATAGACTCTACAATAGATCTCTCGAGCTTCGCACAGACAAAGAACTCAGTAATCTTTCACAAGAGACTGCTGCTCAAGAAGAGCTCGAAGAGGATCTCTCACTGGCTGAGTTTTTACGTACATCAAGTGATCTTCTTACAAGCGAAGAGTCTGCACCTATTATCAAATTTGTCAATGCACTCTTCTATCAAGCCATCAAGAAACGGGCAAGCGATATCCATATCGAGGTACATGAGCACAAAGGTGTAGTACGCTTCCGTATAGATGGAGTACTTATTAAACATGCTGAAGTCGATAACAAAATCATCAATCTCATAATCAGCCGTATCAAAGTCATATCTAATCTCGATATTAGCGAAAAACGCATCCCACAAGATGGGCGTACACAGGTAAAAATAGCTGGTAAGACACTTGATATCCGTGTATCAGTTCTTCCTACATACTATGGCGAGCGTGTTGTTATGCGGATATTGATGGAGAGTGAAGATATTCCACATCTCACAGAATTGGGATTTAAAGAGGATCTTACAAAAGAGCTTGATTCTTTGCTTAAAAACTCCCATGGTATCATCCTTGTCACAGGTCCTACAGGAAGTGGTAAATCTACCACACTCCACTCATTTTTACAGCGCATTGCCACCCCGGATAAAAATATCATCACCATAGAAGATCCAGTAGAATACAAAGCAGACAATATCAATCAGATCCAAGTCAATGTCAAAGCGGGCCTTACCTTTGCTGCAGGTCTTCGCTCAATCCTCCGCCAAGATCCGGATGTCATCATGGTAGGAGAGATCAGGGATAAAGAGACAGCACAGATAGCTACCCAAGCTGCACTTACAGGACACTTAGTATTTTCTACACTCCACACCAATACAGCTACAGCATCTATTACAAGGCTTCTTGATATGGGTATTGAGCACTATCTCATAGCATCTTCACTGCTTGGAGTTCTTGCCCAAAGACTTGTGAGAAAGCTCTGCCCTCACTGCAAAGCTGAAGATATAATAGCAGAAGAGTACGCAGAAGAGTTTAACCTCCCAAAAGGAGCAACCATCCATAAAGCAGTAGGATGCAAGGAGTGCAACTACACAGGCTATCAGGGACGCCAAGCTATTGGAGAGCTCTTTGTGATGGATGATGATTTTCGCACTATGCTCAAAGGCGAAGTGAGCGACCATGAAATTAGAGAAAAGGCGATCCAAAAGGGGATGAAAACGCTAGCTGATCAGCTCAAAGAAATGCTTCTAGCAGGAGAGACATCTATGGATGAAGCTATCCGGGTAGGATTGAAAGAGAGCTAAGTCTCTTTTCTCCTTTTGCCCAAATCACTTCTTTAAGACTCATCTCATTTGAAAATCTTGCTTTTCAATACAAAAACTCTTGTATCACTTAAGATTGAAACGCTTTGCTATAATACATGTTAGTATTTTGCAAATACAAAATAAATATAAAATATTGTCTTTAAGATTTACTGTGTACAAGTGGAGCTAAAGGTATGAAAAACAAAAAGATAAACAAAACAATTCGAGTTGAACCAGATCTTTGGGATAAATTTATAAAAATAGCACGATACAAAGATAGCGACGCAAGCAAAGAGATTAGAAAATTTATCAAAAGATATTTAGCAGAAAACAGTCAACTCTTTTTGGAGATGGAAACCAAAATATAAGATATATTCACTCTCTGTTTGCAAGCTTTTGGGCAAACTCCTCATTACTTTTTGCAAACTCATAGAGCGCACTGTATATCTCATCACTTCTGGTCGCATTTATATTATCTTCTGTCAGTCGCATATCATAGATAAGCCCATTTTCCGAAATACTCCATCTGCTTAATTGACCATCCCTTTTTTTATTTGGAGCTTCAATTATTGGTCTATTAACATAATGCTTGCGCAGATATGTAACAAATCTCTTTTTGGATTTTAAAAATCCATAAGGCTCTTGGTTCTCTTTATTTTCTATACCAACCAAATTTGGCTCTACTATGAATTTGAGATGTGTAACCTTTCGCCCTGTTTTAATCTCTTCATAGTCAAACTTAATATCAGTATTTTCAAAAAGATCCTTTTTTGCCCTCTCAATTATTCGTTTAATGTCATTATATCTGTATCCCTTGGATATTTCGAGTGTCTCTCGCAGCCATTTAACTTCTATAATCTTTTCTATCTTTTTCATTTTAGAATTTCTCGAAAAAGTACCATACCAATCTTTCAAAATTTCATAGAGCCTTATGACATATCCACTTTTTAATTTCAAAATATTTTCAAGCCTATATTGTAAAAATTTCTCTTGCAATGCCAAGAGATAGGGACGTAACTCAGAATCAACTCTAAAAGTTATTTTTCCTTCACCAGCTTCATATCGTGCACTACTGATCCAGTTAGCCTTCAACCACCCACTCTCTGTTTTAATATGCAAAGGTTTTTTCAAGAGCTCTTCTACCGCTTCTTCAAGCTCATTATATATCTCTGCATATTTTGAGCCTGTAAGTTCTGCAAAATCCTTTACTCTAAAAACATATCTCTTATCAGTATCATCACTACGCTTGATATTTGCAATGATAGTAGTTATAAATTTAAGAGCAAGAGGATTCAATTTGTATCTGGCTTTTGTAATTGCTTCTGATTTCCTAACAATATCATCATTTTTTGGTTTTATTACATTCCCCATAAAAAACCTTTGCGATATTTCTCTTCTTATTTCGCATTATATAACAACGATACATTTTTAGTCAAATTCGTAATTAACTCTGTTTTTTTCGTAATTAACTCTGTTTTTTTCGTAATTAACTCTACTTTTTTCGTAGTTTATACTCTGTTTTTTTCGTAATATACTCTGTTTTTTTCGTAATATACTCTGTTTTTTTCGTAATTAAAGCTCAGAAAGTCCCATTTTATGGTAGATGCAAGCACCCTACACTATACACTTTACACTTAATATATATAAGCACTCTATACGCGCGCGTACGCGCGTGAGAGATTTTTTATTTTTTTTAAAATCAAATAGATTATTGTGCAACTCCAATTTAAAATCATATACAACAATTTGCGATAAAATAAAATTCAAACAACTAAAAGTAAGCAAATGAAAAAAGCATTTACTATCATTGAAGTCATAATTGCTGTAGTTATCTTGACTCTTATTGGTATTGCTCTTTTAAAAAACGTAGGAGTTGGATTAGACTTTATGCAAAAAATATACCAAAAAGAGATGGTCATCAATACTATGAGCATAGTAGTAGCTCAAAGAAACCCAGATTTTAACCATCTTCAAAAATCTCTTTACGATTTTACCAATCAAAAATTTTTGATAGATGATACTGACTTGCTAAAAATTTTAAAAGAGAAAAAATTTACCTACCAAGAAAATGAAGAAAAAATATCTCTTCCAACATTAGAGAGCTTTTCTCAACAATCTGAAGAAGAACAAGACAATTCACCAGAAAATATTTTAAATCTTACTCTTACAAAACTTTCTATTCAAAATCATAATGGAGACTATATTTTTGTCGTGGATGCAATGTGAAAAGAGCATTTACCCTTATAGAGCTAATGGTATCTATTGCCTTAACAGTTGTTGTGGTATTTTTTCTCTATAAAGCTTTAGATACACAAAAACAATCAAACGCTATCATTACCAGAAGATCTCTAGTAATTAGTAACAAAGATGCTTTATTTAAACTTTTTTATGCCGATATTTATGAATCCAACCAAACACATGTCCAAACAACATTCAATAAAGATTTTGATATCGTATATCTTGCTACAAAAAACTCTTTACATCAAATCCCTTTTGCTTATGTAGTTTATTATGTGAATCCACAAGATAAAACACTTGTTCGCTTGGAGTCAGCTCACCCTTTCAAATTGCCTGTTGACCTCGAAAAAATACAATATCTCTTTGCAGATACCTTGATCAAAAATGTAAAAAAGTTTCGTCTCTTTACTGCAATGTCTAAAAACTCAAGAGAGCCTCTTCCTGGAGAAACACGTAAGTCAAAAAAGGAGAAAACAGAACAGAAATACCTCCTTTTTTTTCTCTCTAATCAAGAAAAAAATATTTTTGAAATTTTTAAATAGTTTGAATAACTAAAGTTAATAGACAGTTAACCTTTTTTTCTGTATAATCTTTAAAGATTGTACAAATCCCTACTGTAAAGGAAGAAAATTATGAATAAAAATAGCATGATAAGTATCATAGCAGCATCTTTGTTAACTGCAACAGTTGTTTTTACTGGTTGTGGTGGCGGCGGCTCTTCTGCAGCAACATCAAGCTCATCAAGTAGTTCTGTCTCAAGCTCATCAAGTAGTTCTGTCTCAAGCTCATCAAGTAGTTCTGTACCTGCAGTAAAACCTGTAGTCGTTTCTGATGGTTATGTTTTAGGAGCAGATGTTATATGTGGAACTCATATTGCAGCAGCTACTACTGTTCCTGGAAAATATGAATTCAATGTAGCAAATTGTCCTGTCACAATGGTGTCACAAAATGGATATATAGATACTAATGGAGATAAATCAATTACACAAGGTGAACCAGTTGCTCCTACAATGAAAGCGCCAAAAGATTATAGTAATATTAATCCATTAACTACATTTCTTGCAGAAGGTGTCTCTCTAGAAGATCTAGAAGCAGCCACTGGTTTAAGTGCTACTCAATATAATAATTTTGACATTGATATTCCATCATCAAATAGTTTTGAACTTGCAAAACAAGCAGCTCTCTTATCTGCTGCAATAGCTTATATTCAAAATCAAAATGCTAATACATCTTCAACAAGCAGTTCAAGTAGCGAGGCAAGTAGTAGTTCAAGTAGTTCAACAGGTGGTGTCTTGCCAGCAGGTCCAAGATACGTAAGGGGCGTATTACCAGCAGGTCCAGGAACTAATACATCTTCAACAAGCAGTTCAAGTAGCGAGGCAAGTAGTAGTTCAAGTAGTTCAACAGGTGGTGTCTTGCCAGCAGGTCCAGGAACTAGTACATCTTCAACAAGCAGTTCAAGTAGCGAGGCAAGTGGTACTCCTCTTACATATATTTCATTAATTGAGCGTCTTAAAAATGGAGAAAATATCGAAGATATTATTCCGGGAACTGCAGTTTTAGCAAATGTATCTGCAGCTGATTATCAAAATGATCCTCATATTTTCGATAAAAAACTTGCTACAGTTTTACCAAAAAAATGTGAAAATGAAATCTGTATTGCAGCTACGCAAAGTTCTTCTAGTGCACCAGATTCAAGCAGTAGTAGCACAGAAGAGAGTTCTTCTAGTGTAGCAAGTTCACAATGTACACAGATTCCTGGGTATGATAATTGTGCACCAGATTCAAGCAGTAGTAGCACAGAAGAGAGTTCTTCTAGTGTAGCAAGTTCAAGTAGTAGTACTGCACAAAGTAGTTCTAGCTCGCAAAGTTCAAATACTTCAACAGGTGGCGTGTTGCCTGCTGGACCAGGAGCCTAAGTCAGATATATAATACAAAAGGAAATTCTCCTTTTGTATTTTTCTTCTATCCTTTCCTATCTTCTTGAGCGAGGACATATTAAATGAAACTACAAATAATTATTCCAATATTTATAATAACGACTATCAATACTTTTGCTATCAATATTCAAATTAAACCAGATACAAATATTTCAGTATCCAATCAAGAAATTCAGTGGGAAATAGGTCATGCTTATACTACAAAGGGTATAAAACCTACACAAAATGCTGCAAAAAAGTATATAGAAGAGAACAGAAAGCTAGCTAATGCTTACCTTAAAAAGTTTAAAATTCCTCAAAGTCTTTTTGTAAAATATAAACTAACAGTAGAAGAAGATCTGGCTCGGGAGTATATAAAAAAATATCAAGAAAAACTCAATCTTACGGATGATGTACTCCGCTCTTACTATGAATATCATAAAGAGGATTTCCTTCAGCCAAAAAGATTTAAAGCTGTTATGAAAAAATTCAATAGTTTTGCAGAAGCTATGGCATTTTATAATCAGTGTCAAAAAAAGAAAGAAGATATTCTTCATAAAATTAAAAAATCTGAAATTAAAGAGTACAATATTGCACATATTCATCCTATGGTGCGATCTTTTTTTAAAGATATCAAGAAAGAAGGATGTCTTCCCCCTCTTTATATAGGAGACAAATATGCAGTATTTGTTGTAACAAAAGTAGAACCAAAAAGCTATCTACCATACCAAAAGGTAAAAGAAGATATTAGAAGAATACTTTTGAAAAAATCCTTTGAGAAAACACGTCGAGAACTTTTAAAGAGTTTATAATGAGAGGATATTTTGTAATTACTTTACTTCTTTTTTTTAGTGGATGCGGTTTTCAAAATCGCTTTGTATTGATAGATAAAAATATTCAAGAACATAAAAATAGATCACTTATCAACAGATATATCCATTACTGGAACTGTATGTCACAAAAAGACTTCAAATGTACATACCAATATGAAATGCCACATCAAAGATTTCTTCACGATTTTACATGGTATAAAGAATTTAATCGAGGAAATCGCAAGAATTATAAAATTAAAGTACTAGAAATTGTACCAAAAAGAGAAAATGTTACCTATATTAAAAGTAAATTTATCTCTGCCGATAATCAGATTAGCTATATTTTTTGGGACAGATGGTATAAAGTGAATGGAAAATGGTATCACAAAATGAAAGTTTCTCTCTTACCCTTAGGAGAAAATGAAGATTAAAAGACGATAAAAGCTATATTTACTTTAAAAAATATAGCTTTTATGGTTTTTTTCAGTAAAAATCGTGTATAATATAAACGCAAAATAGAAACAATGCCAACAGCTCGAGCACAGAAAGTTGGTGTTGAATCAAACTTACATGTAAGGAGAGAAAATGACTCTAGGGAAAAAGATTTTATCAAGTGCTGCAGCACTTGCAATTATGGGCGCAGCTGCAATAGCTGCTGATAACACTAGTACAGCTATTGCAACAGATGGAACTGGTGATTATTTGGTATTCCCAGTGTACGCTGCTGATGCAAATGGAAACTGGAAAACAAATATTAAAGTTGTAAATACTAACACTACACATGCTGTAGTAGCAAAAGTTGTTATTCGCGAAGCTATTAACTCTGCTGAAAAACTTGACTTCCCAATCTTCCTTTCACCTGGTGATGTATGGGAAGCTACACTTGAAGATGTAAACGGTGAAGTACATCTTAAAACTACTGATGACTCAATGGTTGTAAACGGAGTTCCTGCTTCTACTACTCCGGTAGATACTCCACTTTTTGCAGCTACTGCACCACAAAACAACCACTATGGATATATTGAAGTATATGGAATTGCATCTATTGCTGGTACAAATGTAGATTCTAGCTGGTCACCAAACACTCCATTGGATAAAGTAGCACTTTATAATAAATATGTAGCTGATCTCAATGGTAACACTAATACAACAGATTGGGCTGCTGTAGATGCAGACTCTATCTATGGTCAAGAAGTTCTTTTTGCAAGCAATACAAATGGTGAGCTTGCTATGACAATTCCAGCAACTGCTTTTGAAGGTGTTGTGGGAACTAATCCAAATACTGTTAGAACAATTGGACAAAATACTACTTTTGCTTCTATGATTACTACAGGTAGTGCAACTACTGTACGTAACAACATAACAAGCCTTCTTGCTAAGAGTGATATCTATGCAACATTCTATGAAGGTGCAAATGGCGGTGCTGCTGAAACAAAACTTATCTTGACTCAACCGCTCAAATATGCATATGGTTTTGATAACACGTATTGTGTAACATATCAAACTACAGCAAGAGATCAAGAAGAGCATGCAAATGTGAAATCTGAATTCTATTCAGGTGGAACACCTGTTACTCTCAACTTTTGCCCAGAGTCTACATGGCTTAATGTAGATACTGCTTCTTATGCAAAAGGGTATACGGATTATCAAATTACTTCTAATTATCTAGATGCAAATAACACTGATACTGGAGTTCCTGCACCGATTATTCCTGTTCTTATGACAGCTAAAAATGTTGGTGGTCAAAACGTTACAAACGCAATCTATCCTGCATACAAAAAACAATAATAAAAGCGGAGTTTTCTCCGCTTTTTACTCTTCTACTACCCTTCGTTAACACAAAATCTGCTATTATACATTATTAAAAAGCCTATTTATCCGATAATGTAAAAAAAGAGGAGCTTTCTATGCGCTTTATATTGTTTCTAACTATATTCCTTGGGTCGTTATATGCTGATAGTTTCATTTCCATTCATTCTGCATTGGTACAAAAGCTTCTCTCTTCAAAAGAGTTTTTAAATGGACAATATTATCCTTTGGCAACGAAACAGTATTATCGTAACTATCCTCAAGTAGCAAGTGCCAATGGTAAACCATACTATCCCAAAGGATGGATGCAGTTTAAATTTTATATTCCTGCTGGTGTAAAAGGCAAAATTATTATGACAACTGCTCCAAATAGCTGTTTTCGTGTTCATTTATCACAAGGTGGAATAGATCATGCAAACCCATTTTCTCCCTCTTCTGGTTATATATTTCAAAATGGGATGAATGGTGTGTGGCAGCAGTTGTGGTCTGGGAAAACGATAGAGTTTTTTACTCCACAAGGAACTATGAACTACTCTATTGAAAATTCTGGAAATAAAGGAAAATGGATATATGTGAGTATGGTAGAGGATCATATATTTGCTCCTTCTGTCCCTTACGGAGCAAAAAAAAGTGGATATATTTATTTAAGTTTAGCATATACATTGGTTGATAAAAACAAATTTACACATTGGCTCTATAATACCCCTTTGCTCTCTCCAAATGGTAATCCTTCTCCACTGCAAAGCTCTTTGCGTGTGGTTGATGTGCCAGCACCTAATAGCGTAGTAGAAAAGTATATCCCTCTTGATACTGGTAACTACTACTATAGTGGTGATAATCCATTTGATGTATCTTTTGATACATCACAAGTAAATGGTACACAAAATGTAAGCTGTGGAGCGAATCAGGTATATGTGAATGGACAATGTGTAACACAAACAGATATTAATCCAAATATTAATCAAAATACTACAATATCGAGCAGCAGTAGCAGTATTCAAGTTACTGTAAATAATAATTCGAACAATACAGGAAGCACACCAGCATGTCCACAGAACTATCATTTTGATAGTGCAGCTGGAATATGTGTAGCAAATCAAGGATCTACACAAACAGTACAATCAAGCAGCAGTAGCAGTATTCAAGTTACTGTAAATAATAATTCGAACAATACAGGAAGCACACCAGCATGTCCACAGAACTATCATTTTGATAGTGCAGCTGGAATATGTGTAGCAAATCAAGGATCTACACAAACAGTACAATCAAGCAGCAGTAGCAGTATCCGGACTATTATAGATACATTAAAGGGCAAGACATTAAATATCAATGGATATTTTGCATATTATGGACCAAAAGATAATTATGATAAATATGCATGGATTTACGTAAGCAGTGATAAAAGCGTGGTTGCAAAATTGGATGGAATGAAGCAAGATGGTTCACTCAAATGGACTGTTTTGAAAGGAAAAGATTTCTCTAGCAATCAAGAAGTTAACTATGTTGATGTAAAAGTTGAAAATGGTCTTATTACTATTACAGTTAAAGGGACTTCAACAAATGCAAATATCCAGACTATTATAGATACATTAAAGGGCAAGACATTAAATATCAATGGATATTTTGCATATTATGGACCAAAAGATAATTATGATAAATATGCATGGATTTACGTAAGCAGTGATAAAAGCGTGGTTGCAAAATTGGATGGAATGAAGCAAGATGGTTCACTCAAATGGACTGTTTTGAAAGGAAAAGATTTCTCTAGCAATCAAGAAGTTAACTATGTTGATGTAAAAGTTGAAAATGGTCTTATTACTATTACAGTTAAAGAAGGGAATTAGATAGTTATAGAAAATTCTAATCAGAAATAGTTGACATATGAGACTTTTTATTCTTGCTTTTCTTCTTCTCCCGCTTTTTGGGTGGGAGTACTACTCATGCGGCTCTTTACAAAAGCTTACCCCCTTATCAAATACTAGTCGCTCTCTTAGCATTCTCTATTTTAAAGACAAAAAAGATCGCATCATTGGTGCTACAAATCGCATCATCGCAAAGCCAAAGAGCAAATGTATAAATAGATGGCTCAAAAAATATCCTCACAAATCTCTCTCAAACGGATCTCTACTTCTTTTTACAAAAGATACCAAAGAGGCATTTGCAGTTGCAAAAGAGCTCTATGAGAGTGGGTGTGTCTCATATGCGCATCCAGACTTTTTGGTACCAGCAAAGATGCGAAGCTTAGATCCTCTTTTTTATCAGCAGTGGAATTATCACAATGTAGGGCAAGGCTACTCTGTATCAGATATAGATCTCAATGTATATGAGGCGTGGCAGTATGCAACGGGCAAAGGTGTGAAGGTAGCGGTGATTGATAACGGTTTTGATCTTGGGCATGAGGATCTTCAGGGTGCTTTTGTCGATCAGATAGATCTTGTAGATAATGACGATGATGCCTCTTTCGATAACAATTTCGAGCTACATGGTACTGCTTGTGCCGGGCTCATAGCTGCGAGAAAAAATGGTCTTGGGTTGCAAGGGGCAGCCTATGATGCAGATCTTATTGGTATCAAGCTTCTTGGCAACTATCCAGATGGGAGTAAGAAGCTACTTTTTGTCTCTTCTATTGTTCATGCTTTTTGGTATGCGAAGAGTCACGGAGCAGATGTGATCAATTGCAGCTGGGGGACATATGATGTGGCAGATGCTGTGAGAGATGCTATTGATGATGTGGCCTACAATGGACGTAATGGTAAAGGGACTGTGATAGTTTTTGCCAGCGGCAATGACGGAAGAGGTGATTGGTTCTGGGGGCGTGACGAGTCGGCACTTCCGTCTGTTTTAGCAATAGGAGCTGTGACAAACTTTGGGGATGTTGCATGGTATAGCAATTATGGTCCAGAGCTTGATTTCGTAGCTCCAAGTGGTGGAGGAACCCTTCGCATAGCTACTACAGATATTAGAGGAAGCTATGGATATGCAGATGGCTCTTTTGGTCATCCAGACTACTGCTATGCTATAGACACTACAGGATTTAACGGCACTTCTGCAGCAGCTCCTCAGGTGAGCGGAGTGGTAGCGCTGATGCTAGAGAGAGACCCAGAGCTCACAAGAGATGCAATAGTAGATATTTTGAAAAAGAGTGCGAGGAAAATAGGGAATGTCTCCTATGGTGTGCAAGGGCATAATGACTATTATGGCTACGGGCTTGTTGATGCAAAGGCAGCTGTAGAAGAGGTGATACGCCAAAGAGTGCAAAGAGAAGTGGTTGGCAAAGCATTTGTGGTTGCAGGATACTTTTTGCATATAGGACCAGGAAAATTTGACTGGATATATGTAAGTAGCGATTTTGCTTTTGTGGGAAAGCTTGAAGGAATGGATGAGAATGGTTATCTTCGCTGGCGTGTTTTACACTCACCTCAAAGGAGAGGATTTGATACGATTGCGCTTAATGGCTCATTTATTACTTTCGGTAATACTTTGCAAACAGATCCTCTCTACGACCGGCTTGCCAACAGGAGCTTAAATATAAATGGGGATTTTGTCCATTATGGAGATGGGGCTTACGAGTGGATCTATAGAGATAGAAGCTCTTTAAAAAGCTTTAAGCTTGAAAAACTAAGCTATGATGGCTCGTTTCTTTGGATACCTCTTAAGCTTCAAGCCAAGATAGAAAATAACAAAGTTGTATTCAAATAGCATTTGATACAATTATGCAAAAAGTTATTTATGGAAGCATTAAAAAAGAATAGCATCTTCATAGCCTTTTTACTTCTGCTTGGCTTTTTTACCTACTTTTACAACTACCAAAATCCTCCCAAGCAGTTTTGGGATGAAAACTACCATATCGCTTCAGCGCAAAAATACATAGATCATGTAATGTTCATGGAACCCCATCCTCCACTTGGGAAGATGCTTATAGCCTTTGGCGAAGTGCTTTTGCATCCAAACAAAAATATAGACAAGAGCTCTTTTGACAAAACGGACTATATCAAGCACTTTCCAAAAGGGATGAGCTATGCGGGCTTTCGGCTCTTTCCCGCCCTTTTTGCATGGCTCAATGTGGTTTTATTCTTTTTGATACTCTACGAGTTGACAAAGAATTCATGGATCTCCTTTTTTGGATCGTTTCTCTATCTTTATGACAATGCCATCATTGTCCATAGCCGCGCAGCAATGCTTGAATCTATCCAACTCTTTTTTATATTTGGAGCAATCTACTGGTTTGTTAAAAAGTATAGCGAGCAAAAAAGTTTCAAAGACTATCTTCTCTTAGGAATTTTAAGTGGTTTGGCACTGGCAGTAAAGGCAAATAGTGCTATTTTGCTTCTTTTGTGGGTGTTGTGGGTATTCAAAGATTTGCGCTTGGGTGAGCGCCTGAAGCTTTTACCCAAGAGTCTTGGCTATTTTTTTGGAGCAGCAGCGATATTTTTGAGTGTATTTTATCTCCATTTTGCTCTTGGTCAAAAGGTGGTAGACAATCGCTACTATGCAGCTTCTAAGGAGTATAAAGAGATTATCAAAAAGGGTGAAACAGCCAATCCGAAATATTTTTGGATTATGTTAAGAGACAATCTCAAATATATGAGTAATTACCAAAAGGGAGTACCAAGGCTTAATCTGTGTAAGCCAGGTGAGAATGGATCACTCTTTATTGGGTGGCCTCTTGGTATTAAAGCTATCAATTATCGCTGGGAAAAGCATGGAAACGAGGTGCGCTATATTTATTTGCAAGGAAATCCTGTAACATGGATGATAGGGCTTATTGCAGCAATTTTGAGTGGTGTGCTTGTTTTGGCTGTATTTCTTTTTGGATTGCCTATAAAAAATCGCAACATATTTGAATACATCGCTGGATTTTTCTTTATCTATGTCTCTTATATGATTGCTGTGGGGCAGATTCCGCGAGTGATGTATCTCTATCACTACTTTATTCCTCTTACAATTAGCTATATTTTGGCAGTACTACTTTTATGGTATCTCTATGAAGAGGAGATCAAGGCAAAAAATAGAATCGTATGGACAGGTATCATTATGATAGCTGCTGCTATTGTCTTTGCTTGGTGGTTTTTTAGTCCATTTACTTACTATAAGCCTCTCAATACGCAAGAATTCAATAAAAGGGTCTGGTTTGACTACTGGCAGCTTCATGCAATTCGATAAGCGCTGGGGACTTTTTGCCTTTGCTTTAGCGCTTTGGGTATGGATAGGCTATAGTATCTACACCCATAGCCCAAAAAAGATATTTAGAGTTACTATTTTGCACTCCACAAAGCCTCTTACTTCACTCTATGATAGAGTCTATCCGGACAAAAAGGAGATTTTTTGGATAGAGAAGGTCTACTTTCCAAGAGGCAATGAATTAAGATATCCTTCATATGGGTATCTTGGATATAAAAATAACTTTTTTATGAAGATAGATGGAGATTTTGTGCTCACCCAAGATATACCACTCAAATTTGTGCTCTACTCTGATGATGGAGTACGTCTCATGATTGATGGCAAGAGAGTGCTAGAGTATGCAAAAGATAGGCCATACGGGAAAAGCGAGGCTACCATCAAGCTTGCAAAAGGGAAGCACCACATCCACATAGACTACTTTCAAGGATATGGACAGCTCGGCCTAGGCGGGTATTATACTATTATTAACAGTTATAAAGATAATAAAACAGTTAATAACAGTTTAAAACTTCTTGGTGTTAGTTCTATATATGTGAAATTTTTAGAGCAATGATAGGAAAATTTTTTGTTGTCGGAGCTATCTCTACAGCTGTAGACTATGTGATCTACTCTTTGCTGGTTTTTTCTGGTTTGCACTATGCTCTAGCTATTGTCATTGGATATATGACAGGGCTTGTGGTCAATTTTTTCCTAGCAAGAAAAACGGTTTTTACCAAGGGAAGCAGATTTGCCAAAGTACACCATGAGTTTCTTGCTGTTTTTATGGTCTCGATCATGGCAGTGGGGCTCAATATCTTGATAGTTTGGGCTTTGGCAAAAGTAGGGCTTGATTACTATAGTGGTCGTGCGGTAGCTTTGGTTATAGTATTTTTCTTTAACTACTATGCAAGAAAAGGGTTTATCTATGTCGCATAAAGCATTGACACTAGCTATGGTAGTACCTTGTTATAATGAGGAAGAGGTGCTACCCAAAACAAAAGAGGAGCTAGAAAAGCTTCTTCAAAATCTCATAGAAAAAAATCTCGTTACACAAGAGAGTTTCATCTGCTTCGTAGATGATGGGAGCAAGGATAATACTTGGAGTCTCATAGAAGATTTTACACAAGAGCCTTACATCAAAGGACTGAAACTCTCGCGCAATTTTGGTCATCAAAACGCACTCCTTGCAGGGCTATTCTATGCAGAAGGGCTATGTGATGCAGCAGTAAGCCTTGATGCAGATTTGCAAGATGATATAAGCGTAATAGAGCAGATGTGCCAAAAGTATATAGAAGGGTACGAAATAGTCTATGGAGTGCGTAAAAAGAGAGATAGTGATACCTTTTTCAAAAGAGCCACCGCAGAAGGTTTTTATAAGTTTATGCGTTGGATGGGGGTTGACATCATAGAAAATCATGCAGACTTTCGTCTCATGAGCAAGAGGGCACTCTCTTGGCTTAAAGAGTTTGAGGAGGTAAACCTCTTTTTACGAGGAATTATTCCTCTTATAGGTCTTAAAAGTGATGTGGTTTATTATGATAGAAAAGAGCGTTTTGCTGGAGAGAGTAAATATCCTCTTAAAAAGATGTTAGCATTTGCATGGGATGGGATCACATCTTTTTCTGTAGTGCCTCTACGATTTATTACTATGCTAGGAATTATTGTGTTGCTGCTTAGTCTTGTCCTCTCTTTATGGGCTATTGGAGCAAAAATTAGTGGCAGTGCAGTTTCTGGATGGACATCAATGATGCTCATTGTACTTTTTTTGGGAGGGGTGCAGATGCTCTCAATCGGTATTATTGGAGAGTATATTGGCAAAATTTACAAAGAGACCAAAAGGCGTCCACGATTTTTTGTAGAAAAAATAGAGTAGTGCTGGAAAATTTTATTCGAATTTTCCAGTATAGCGGACTATTAGACAGCTCCTTGTTGCTTTAATACTTTTCTCACAAATACTCCTACTGAGAGCCCCTCTTGCTCAGCCATCTCTTCTAGTTTTTTCTTCTCATCTTTTGTAAGAGCTATAGTAATCTTTTGGTCTCTTTTTTCACTCTCGCTCTTTTTGGGTCTTCCTCCCCTCTTTTGTATGGCTGTGTGGGTTTTGATTTCTCTTGTTGTAACGTTTGCGAATTTGTTCATTCTCTCTCCTTTATGGTATGTTATTATCTGTTAATAACGGTTTTATACTGTATATAAATGTATTAAACTGTTTAATTCATCTATTATTTTGCTGGCCTTCTTATAGGCATAGGCGCGAATTCCCCCTTGATTTGCAAGTTCGATAATGGATCTATTCTCATTGATGGCCGTTTGGAGTGCAATACTCAGAGGAATTGAAAATATCTCTACGTCACTTTGCAGTACATCTGTAAAGACAAATCGTGCATCCTCTACATCTGCAGGTTTTTGCACCATATTAGCTACCATTAATATTG